>NZ_JAAMNQ010000030.1:0-6275 GCF_011066155.1 Paenibacillus sp. EKM206P
GTGTGGCGGAATTGGCAGACGCGCGCGACTCAAAATCGTGAGGGAAACCGTGGAGGTTCGAGTCCTCTCACCGGCATCTATTTCGGGATGTAGCTCAATGGTAAAACTCAGCCTTCCAAGCTGGTAGCGTGGGTCCGATTCCCATTACCCGCTTTATATAGATGAAAAAGGAGAGATGGCTTATTTTTATGCCATCTCTCCTTTTTTACTTTTAAACTATTTCTATCGACATTACAAGCAGTAGAAACCCCAAGGCAATCTCCTCCGTTCTTTTGCGTTATTAAGATAGGGCGTACAACTAACGAGGAACGATAGTTAAATAACACACAATGTTGAGCAGGCGCTTCAAGTCTGCTCTTTTTATTAAACTAACGGACAAGTTAGTTTTAAGTTTACTTCACCAACTCAACACAGAAAGCACAAAAGTCTGTTGGGAAACTCGACAGACTTTTGCGCTTTAGAAGATGAACTTACCAAGGTTGACTTGTTGGTCCAATTGTAAACTCATTAACGTTCGTATCTTCTGGCTGATCAATCGCGAACGCAACAACATTGGCAACTCGATCAGGTGAAATACCATGTTGTTCATACAATGCAGTTGCACCTTTTAAAGTATTCTTATCTGTGATGGTAGTCAACAATTCTGTATTTATTGCTGCTGGATAGATAGTTGCTGTACGGGTGTTCGTACCTTCAATGAAGATCCCCGATAAACACCTTTGTATTCAGGGGATATCTGATCCAATGCGGTTTGGAACTGCAGCTTAATTTGGATATATAGACCGGTAAACGTGTTATGCTGTCGTGTTAAGTTTCAAAGATTCAAGCAACTAAACGCCCCTTGTTTTATAATGCTCAAAGTCTTCTTTGTAGAACTAGGATCATCCTCGGTTGATTACTCCTAGGGTAAAAGTTATGAACGGTTGACCTTGGCTTCAAAACGCTTTTCCAACTCGTCCCAGTTGGGGGGGGAGGGACCCGTGTCTGTTCCTTCCAAAGGTGAAACACACGGCTCAAAGCTACGATTTCCCCTACGGATCCGTCAACCAGTCGGCTGATCGGCATCCTATGATAAATTTTCGTAAAAAGGCGCATCAACGCCGATCGTTTGCGGATTAGTGATGCTTGCGCGGCCGGCGTTAGCGGATACCGTAAGGCCTCTAACATGCGAAAGCCTTCGTCCATAGCCGCGATCATCTGCCGCAACAACTTGTCGTCCCCGGCGATTTTTTTCATTTGGCGCTCGTGTATAACCGTTACAAAGTTTAGCGCAATTACAGGCACGATATGATTCTTCAGCCATGCATCTATATATTCATGATAGATAGGTATCGTACTCATTTGGTTTATGTATGCGGGTACGCCCCCTTCCGTGCAGAGGGTCTTTCCCAAACAAACATGGACTAACGGCCACCATCATGAATGAAAATATCTTTGGCTTGTGAATCTGAACCTCCTTAATGGAAGTACAGGACACAGGCCGAGAGTTTTTTGGTAGGACATACTCTGAGTCCTTAATTTCCCGACCTCGAGGAACTATAGGCAGTATCGTATTATCTCGCTGGTCGAATATTTAAAGCGGTGTTTGTGAATACCAGTCTATGTGAACACTATTTAACAAACTAACAAATTCGCCATTCAAAATCTTCTCTTGAATCAATTTTGGTATACTATGTGGTAGATAAGAGAATTAATTTGAAGTCTGGCTATAAGGATGTTTCTACAACAACTTGAGAAATGAATTTGATTTTGGTGAAATGCGGAAGCTGTTAGGGCGTAAAGAGAGAATAGGAGGAATGGAAATGTCGTATCTCGTTGATTTTAAAGATGTATCTACGGTTGGTTTAGAGTCTTCACCTGTAGCAGAAGCGCTTGCTGGTTTACGTGCTAATGAAGCCCGTTATTTTATGAACAAGTACAAGTATGAATTTACGGTTGTACCAGCTAGCGAAAGCCAGGAGAGCCTTGATTATGTGAACCGAATTTTGAGAGAAGAACGTGATATTGCGTTTGCGGCTAAACCTTTAGAAACGTCGCGTTTTCAAGTGGAAAATATCCGATTTACCTACGTTTTTTATGAGGATGGTCTTGCAATCAATGTCATGTATACGGTGGATGACCCTAAAAAGCGGGCTGTTGGTTTTAAGCTTTCTGAGGGGATGGAGGTACCAAAGGAGCTAGAAGGGAAGTTTAAGTTTGCTAGGCAGAAGTCTAAACTAGCTGGAACAATTCGGGGTTCGTTTTTTGTAATTAAAGGACAATATTAAAGTAAGCAAAAGCACAAATGGAGGAATCCAGCACCTTATTCTCTTTGCAAAAAAGTGAAATTAAAGAAAGGGCTATCCCGCAAAAGGATTGCCCTTTTTTGAAAGAATGATGAAAGGCTACCGCTTATCGTATGATTATCAAACAGGAAGATCGCGGGTAGTCTCTGATAAGGAGACTATTTTTTTGAGAACTTGCCCTTTCAGCCAACGCGGTGAACCATACCATAAGTGAAGATGAAAAATTTCCTTGTGGGAAGTGACCTAACAATACGATTAGCCAGAATAGTTTGCTGCGAATGAAGGTAACAACACTTAGTGTGGTATGCACTCGTGTTGACCTTGTTTTAATATCCAAACTTCTATTTCATACATGTTGTTGTTAGTCCATGTCTAGCTTCGCTTTTCTCAAGTGCTTTATTAAGCGGCCCATGATCGATTCTCGGTCTCGTCTCCAATCAGTTGTTGAAGTAGTGAGACTGTTCGAGGTCGTGGATCAGTGCAGGTTGCACAGGCCGCCATCCCAGAAGAATCTACAAGGTGGATCAATCACAGAAATGATTCAACTAACGGGAAACGATATTTGAATTTAGAACAGGGAGCACACTGCCGTGGCAAATGCTCCCTCTTTCATGGAAGTAACGGGCAGTACAGGTTAATACAGTAGCGTTGAAAAATGAAATATAAGGGATTAGGAGGCACGGATTTGCTCGTCTCGAAGTTTGCGCTGGGAACGATGATCTTCAGAGGTAAGAACTTTCCGATGAGTGTGGCGATGGGGGCGCTGAATAAGCAAGATCGTGTAGGTAGGGGGCATTTTCCTTTTTAAAATGACAATTGCCCTATTCCCCGTCCATATACCTAAAAAAGGCAGGGTCGGGGAGTGTCCTATCCTGCCTTCTTGGGTGTTATATGTTTTCTACTGTACTAACTTATCCAATTCTGGCTGCAATTTGGTCCGCAAAACATACAACATGATGGCACCAACAAGGAATGCGACCGCATCCGCAATGACAAGCGACCAGACCACCCCGTGGAAGCCGTTCATTTGATTGGCGATAAACAACACAGGAATCAGAGTAATTCCTTGAATAATTGACATAATAAACGCGGCAGTTCCTTGCGCTGATGCTTGGAAGATCCCGGTAAACAATGTGGTCATTCCTGTAATGAACAAGGATAGGAACGTCACATGTAGAATGTAGCTGCCCATTCCAATTAATTGCGAGTCATTTGTAAATAAACCAATTAAGTGGTCGGAAATCAAATAGACGATGATGCCAAATACGACTGCTAACGCCACAATCACTTTGATCGTAAATCCAATGGTATTCTTCATGCGTAATTTATTCGCTGTGAAAGAGAAGGCAATCAACGGCACGACTCCCTCGCATAAGCCCATCAGAATAAACTCAGGAAATTGCAATAAACGTGATGAAATTCCGTAAGCCGCTACGGCCCGATCCCCGTATTCGACAAGAAAATGGTTAAAGATGAGCGACATTGCACCCAAAAAGATACTCATAATAAAGACGGGAACTCCGATTTTGAATACATTGCTCAGAATGTCCTTGGTAGCCTTGAACCATTTTACGGAGACGGTTAAGAATTGGCTCTTATATCCCATATGGAAGGCGTAGAATGCACTCGCAACCAAGTTAGAAATGACCGTAGCAGACGCAACGCCGATCACATCCCAATGGAGCACGAAGATGACTAACGCGTCGAGAATAATATTTATAACAACACTGAGAATCATACCGATCATCGACGTGATTGCTGCGCCCTCCGAACGCACGATATTCTCCAGTGTGAAGAATAATACGACGAATGGTGAGCCAATAAGCATAATCGTGACATAGTCCTTCGTGAATCCGAAGGAGTCAGACGTTGCTCCCAGGCCATGAACGATTGGATTGATCAACGGGAGACCCACGGCCATCACGATAAGACCGAGAACTAAACTGCTGTAAAAGGCAAATGAAGACACATGCTTTACCTCATCATATTTTTTCTCTCCTAGCAAACGGGAGATGAATGTACCGCTACCCATGCCAATCAAATTGCCTAGCGCCATAATGATTGCGAATAACGGCAGGGTCAGTGCGAGTGCGGTTAACATGGCAGTATTGTGAAGTGTACCAAGGAAATAGGCATTCAAGATGGAATAAATGACACTCATTGACGTGCCTAGCATCATGGGTATAGCGAAGTGAGCTACGGCTTTTGCGACCGGTGCTTTTTCAAAGTAATGGAGGTTTTCTGCATCCATGCGGATCACTACTTTCTCTATTTATTTTGCCTTTCAGTCTAACACTGTTAGGTTGTGCCTTACAGTGTTAGATGGTATCATGAACCAATGAACCTGTAAAGCATAAACTTACACTGTTAGATAAAAGGGCGGATGACATGAAAAAGCAGCAACCTCAGATTTCGGAGGATAAGATTTTGGAAACCTCGTGGGAGCTTCTTGGAGAGGAGGGCATCGAGAAATTAAGCATGAGACGATTGGCCGACAGGTTAGGGATTCAGGCTCCCTCTCTGTACTGGTACTTCAAGAGCAAACAGCATCTCTACCAGCGTCTGGCCAACCAGGTATCGAAAATGATTCTGGAAGAGTTCCACTCCGAGGGGGAATGGAAGGAGCAGCTGACGGGGCTTGCGGTAACGGTACGGAACGTGCTCAGCCGATATCCCTGCTCCACGCAGCTCATGATGATGACGCTGCCCCACGAACCGGATATCATCCGGTTCACCAACCGTATGCTGCTCTGTGTGGAATCGACGCCGCTTGAGCAAGAGCAGAAAATGCAAGTGGTTACTACGCTTGTGAACTATGTCTTCTATTTCGTTCTAGACGATTATCAGCATGAGCGCAATGTCTCCGCTATCTTTAAGGACCAGAAAACGCATCCGGGTGAGGAGATGGTTCGCCTTCTGGACTCCATGAGCGAGACGGATGTGGGACTGTTTCGGAGGATGTTCACGAACGGGCTGTTCAATCTGATGGGAACTGACGGGGCGTTTGAGTTCGGCTTGAAGCTGATTCTGTTGGGGATTGAGCAGGTGATAAAGGAGCAGGAGAAGTAGTATGTAAAAACCACCCATCCGGTTATTGGATGGGCGGTTTCAATTAGGTTTACGTTTACCCTAAATTGTTGGTTCTTTTGGCGTAATCAAAACCTACGGGTGATCTTTTGAAAGAGGGTTAGATATCGAGTTTACGGGTACCGATCCATTTCACCATGTCAGGATCGCGATGTGAAAAGAACAGGCTCTGTTTCGTATCTAACGTAGTAATCGACTCCATATCCTCTTGGCTTAACTCAAAGTCAAAGATATCGAAGTTTTCGATAATTCTCTCTTTACGAACAGACTTTGGAATCACAACAACTTCTCTTTGTGCCAACCAGCGTAAAACCACCTGAGCAACGGATTTATTATACTTTTCAGCTATGGATACCAATATTTCATGCTGGAACAAGTTGTTTTTCCCTTCAGCAAAAGGCGCCCAGGATTCGATCTGAACATTATTCTCTTTCGTAAATTTTGCATGTTCAATTTGCCGGTTGAATGGGTGCATTTTCCAGTGATTTTTCAAATGCCTTTTTTGTACGCTCATAACCAGTATCCTGAACCCAAAGTTTCGTAGTGATAAATAACTCCTCTCTTGCCACGCCACTACGTTTGATCGCTCTGCCAACTGCTTCTTCATTTAGATAAGAGGCAGCGGTATCAATCAGCCGATAGCCTGCCATAATAGCGTCATAAACACTTTGTTCACATTCATTTGCATCTTGGATCTGATAAACACCAAAACCGAGTATAGGCATCTCAGTCCCATTGTTCAAAGTTACTTTTTGCATATAAAATCCTTAGTATTAGGGAAATACTTTTACGGAATGTAAGCAAAACTTAATTTAATTCGGGGTTCAACTATACCAGCTAATAGCTTGTCAACATTTCCAGCAAAATAATTAGAAACCTTATGGTATAGTGAAAAATAAGCAT
>NZ_JAAMNQ010000031.1:0-5690 GCF_011066155.1 Paenibacillus sp. EKM206P
TCTTCCAGCATGTATGCAATACGAGAGGATGGAAATTCGGGATCAATCGGCACATAAGCACCGCCTGCTTTTAGCACGGCCAGCAGACCTACGATCATTTCCACGGAGCGCTGTACCATCAGACCGACCAGCTTGTCTGGTCCTACTCCCTGGGCTTGAAGCATTCGAGCCAATGAATTCGCCCGTTCATTCAGCTCCTGATACGTCAGACGCTGATGTTCAAACACCAATGCCACCTGATCCGGCGTACACTCCACCTGCTCCTCAAACAGCTGATGGATCGTCTGATGGGACGGAAATGCACAAGCGGTGTCATTAAAGGCCGCTGTAATCTGTTGTTTTTCTGCTGCTGTGAGTAGTTCCAGCTCTTCCACCCGAACATGCAGGTTGAGCGAAATTTGCTCCAGCAAACGTGCAAAATGTCCATACAAGCGCTCAATACCTGCTTGATCAAAGCTGAGCGTGTTATACATAAAACGAATCTTGATGCCTTCTCCCGGCATCACGACGACGTTCAGATCATAGTTGGTTGCCTCTGTAGACACCACGTTCGAAATCGTAAATTTATTCTGCCCATCGCCGCCTAACTGTTCTACCTGCTGCTCCACCGGATAATTTTCAAAAATCATAATATGATTGATTAAATCCTGCTTCTGCTCGGTCAGTGCTTGAATTTCATACAGCGGGAACGCATCGTAGGCATTGGAAGCCAGCGCCTGCCGCTGTGTTCGTTTCATCAGCTCGACAAAACTTTCACCTGGTTCAGACTGCACACGCACTGGAATTGTATTGATAAATAGCCCGATCATGTGCTCCACGCCTGGAATATCTCCCGGGCGACCGGACACAACGCTGCCGAACACGACATCCGTACTGTTGTTATATTTTTGCAACAGAACGCCCCATACGGTTTGAATCAGCGTATTGATCGTGACCTGATTTTGCTTCGCCACTTGTTCGATCTGGGCAACCAGCTCTGGTTGGAATTCGCAATCCAGATCTTCAGCGATATATTCCCCGGTGTGCATCGATTTAGGCTGTGTTTTTTGCTGGGGAAGCGTAATTTGCTGCTCATAGTCCGCCAGATACCCACGCCAGTATTGCAAGGCTGCCTCACGGTCTTGACGTTCCAGCCATTCAATAAATCGACTGAACGGCGTGACAGGCTCCAGTGCTGGCTCATGACCCGCGCGCAGTGCCAGATAGCTACCAAATACCTCCTGTGTCATAAAGGACAAGCACCAGCCATCCATCAAAATGTGATGGAAGCTCCAAATAAAGTGATACGTTTCATCCCCGGTTTGTAGAATCGAGATACGAAGGAGTGCGTCCTCCGCCAGACGGAATCCTTTCGCTTTATCAGCAAGGGTAAATGCCTCCACACGCGCTTTACGTTCTTCTTTTTTCAGTCCGCGCAGGTCTTCATAGTACAACTCTCCGCTGCGGTTGTGGAAAACGACCTGTACAGGCTCATCCTTCCATGAACTGATAAAGTTCGTCCGCAATGCCTCATGACGCTGTACGAGCAGATCCAAGCTCTTGCCGAAAGTAACCACATCAAAACGCCCGTTCAATTCAAAGGTGGCCTGCTCAAAATACGCCGCCGAATTCTCATCCATCAGGCTGAAGAAGAGCATGCCCTTTTGCATCGGCGTCAAAGCATATACATTTTCCAGTTCGCCCAGATCTTGTGTATCCTCCACCAATTGCTCTAGCTCGTCTAGCGTTACATGGTTTAACAGCACATCACTTGGGGTCAATACCGTTCTCTCTTGGGCGACACAATGATGAATGACTTCACGCAAGCTGGATGCCAGCAGCTCACCCAGCCGTGCAATCGTTTCTTGGCGGAATTGCGTAGTACCGTAGCGAATCGTGAACACCAACTCACCATCCTCGATGACTCCATTGATATCCAGCGCAAAATCCATAGCCGCATTCATGCTGACAGGCACACCGATGGAATAGGAGGAAGGCTCCAGATCATTGTCTTTATAATCCTGATCGAATTGGCCCAAATAGTTAAAACTGATCTCAGGCTGAGCCTTTAACTGCACGCCTGCTTTCTCCAGAACATTCGTATCCGACAGGTATCGTAAAATACCATAGCCGATGCCTTTCTGCGGAATATGACGCAGCCCTTCCTTAATCCGTTTGATCAGACGAGCCGTATTCCCCCCTTGTCCCAGACTTCCATCGAGTACAACCGGGAACTGGCTCGTAAACCAGCCGACCGTCCGCGTAATATCCACATCCGGTACAATGGCTTCCCGTCCATGGCCCTCCAGGTTGACCAGCACTCGTTCGGAACCAGACCAGTCATATACGGCTTTTCCGAGCGCAGCCAGCAGCAGGTCATTCATTTCCGTGTTGTATGCGCGATGAGCTTGTTTGAGCAACTGCTCGGTTTCCTGCTTCGTCCAGCGGACCGTCACAACCTCACTGTCCCCAAGCAGTGCATTGTCATTCGCAAAATCCTTTGGCAAAGGCTTCGCAAGACTGGCTTCTGCTTGTTCGATATGCTGCCAGTAAGCAAGCTCCCGCTCCATCGTCGCGCTATTCGCATAGGCCGACAGCTGCTCGGCCCAAGTCTGGAACGAATCTGTTTTATGCGGTAGTCGGATAGCTGTGCCTGTTTTGCCTGCAATAGCCTGCTCATAACCGGATGCCAAATCCTCCAGCAAAATACGCCACGATACACCGTCCACAACCAAATGATGAATGACGATTAGCAAATGGTCGCCCTCAGCGCAGTGGAACAAACCAAGCTTCACAAGCGGACCCTCGCTCAAATAAATGCTCGCTTGAATTTCACTCGCCTTGGCTTCTACAGCGGTGGATTCGTCTTCAACGCCGCTAAAATCTACAATGTCCAGTGTGTATAGCTCGCCTTCCTCTACACTGCGGTTCCAAGCGGCATAGCCTTGCTCTGTCTCACGGAATACCGTGCGCAATGCGTCATGATGCTGGACCAAGCGTTCCATCGTACGGCGTAGCGCGTCGACGTCAAAGCGCCCAGCTCGATACAGCATTATCGCCTGGTTGCTGTGGTGCAGGTCAGCCGGCTGCTGCTCGAAGAACCACCGCTGAATGGGTGTCAGCTCTACCTTGCCTACGGCCTCATCCTGACTGGCCATCTTGCCGTCTGTACGAAGCAAAGGACTGAGTGACGCTACCGTCGGATTGCTGAACAGATCCTTCATGTTCAATCGATAGCCTGCTTGCAACAATCGGGACGATACTTGCAGTGCTTTGATCGAATCGCCGCCCAGTTCAAAGAAGTTATCCTGCGTACCTACGGCTTCTGCGCCCAGCACCCCAGCCCACACCGAAGCTAATACTTGTTCCACCGTAGTTCGCGGTGCCACATAAGCTGCACAGGTATGAATGCTTCCTTCCGGTTCCGGTAAGGCCTTGCGGTCGATTTTGCCGTTGTGGGTCAATGGTAAGGTCTCCAGACGCATCAAGCGTGCAGGTACCATATGTGCTGGCAGTGCTGCTTCCAGTGCTGCTTGTACTTCCTCGATCTGCAGCTCGGTTTCTCCCGTGATGTATCCGCACAAATACTTGTGCCCACGCTCATCCGTCCGGTCGATGACTACGGCTTGACGCACACCCGGCACCCGCTGGATTGCCGTTTCAATCTCGCCCAGCTCAATCCGGTAGCCCCGGATTTTGACCTGATAGTCCATCCGCCCGATAAAGTCCACATTGCCGTCTGACATCCACCGCGCCAGGTCACCTGTGCGGTACAATCGTTCACCGGCTACATACGGATTCGCTACAAACTTCTCGGCCGTCAGATCTGCACGGTTCAGGTAGCCTCGTGCTACCCCGGCTCCACCAATGCACAGCTCGCCCAGTACGCCGATCGGCACCGGATTCAGCTGGCTGTCCACGATGTAGAAGCGTGCGTTCAGCCATGCCTGACCAATCGGCACACTGCCGCTACTTGGCAGTTTTGACAGTTCTTCGTCGTAGAAGCTGGAGTCAATCGCCGCTTCCGTGACGCCATAGCTGTTCATAATGCGGATATCCGCACCAAACCGTTCTTGCAGCACCCGATAATCCGTCACGCTACAACTGTCCGAGCTGGTGATCAGCAATTCCAGACTGCTCATGTCAAGGCCCTGTTCATGCACATGCTGCATAAACGGTACGATTAAAGCCGGTGTGGATTCGAACACCGTAATCTGATAATCGTGAATCCAGCCATACAGACGGCTTGGATCAATCCGGTCGTCTTTCGGACAGATAACCATCGTGCCACCGTTATAAAGTGCCCGTGCGATATCGCCGACGAACACGTCGAAGGAGAAACTTGCCAGTTGTAACAGGCGTACTGGGAACTGGTTCAGACGGTAATCCCGGCGGTATGCCGAAGCTGTGTTTACCAAACTGTGATGCTCGATCATGACGCCCTTCGGACGTCCCGTTGTCCCGGAGGTGTAGATCACATACGCCAGATCCTGCGGCTCGTTGATAGGTTCAACATCCGTGGCATCCCCGGTGTACAGCGACTCATCGTCCAGTGCCAGTACAGTACGCAGACGCAGCCCTGTTGCCGGTTCGGATGCTTCTTCGTTGTCAGAACTCGAATCTAATTTAAAACTTACGCCTTCACTCAGGCTGTCTCTTTCCATCGTTTCAGCGCCAGCCGCTGTCTCCAACTCGCCCTCAAACTGCCCACCGGCCAAGACCTGTCGGCTTTCCTCCAGCCATGCTTGGGCACGCTCCTGCAAATCTGTTTGGGTCAGTAGTACCGTAGCGCCGCTGTCCTCGAGCATAAAGCGGATCCGTTCGGACGGATAATCTGCATCTAACGGTACATATGCACCTCCGGCTTTCCACACCGCCAATACGCCGACCATCATGTCAACCGAGCGCTCGCTCAAAATACCAACAATGGATTCGCGCCCAATGCCCTCAATCCGCAATCGGCGGGCAAGCTGGTTCGCACGCTCGTTCAGCTCGCGATACGTAAGCTGCCGCTCCTCGTATACCACTGCCACGTGATCCGGCACAAGCTGCGCTTGTTCTTCCACATAGGCATGGAACAACAATTCAGATTCTTTTTCGTCACTCCATGCAGATACGCCTACTGATCCAAAACCATCGATGATTTTTGCTTTTTCCGCAGCAGTCACCAGCTCCAACTCATCTACCAGCGCATCTGGTCTGTTAATCGCTTCTTCAATCATATGCAGCAAATGCTCGCGGATTTGCTCGACAGCTGCACGTTCAAACACCAGCGCGTTGAATTCCAAATGAATGTCTATTTCATCGCCTGGCACAACCGTAATGTTAAAATCATAATTCGTTTGCTCTGACATTGAAGCATTAACAATCGTAAAACCGTTCGTGTCACGGCTCCCCATGTGCTCCATACGCTGTTCCACCGGGTAGTTTTCAAACACCATAATATGGTTCACCAGGTCCTGTTTCTGCTCTGTTAGGGCCTGAATTTCATACAACGGATAGGTTTCATAGGCACGGGAAGCCAGTGCCTGCTCCTGTATCTGCTTCATTAACGCAGCAAACGTCATATCTTTCTCACTGTGAACTCGTACAGGAACCGTATTAATGAACAAACCAATCATTTTATCGATGCCCGGAATATCCGCTGATCTGCCGGATACGACACTGCCAAATACAACATCCCGACTGTTGTTATACCGTTGCAGCACAAC
>NZ_JAAMNQ010000032.1:0-5573 GCF_011066155.1 Paenibacillus sp. EKM206P
CTATCAGGTTTTATTCCCTTTTCTCTTAATTTTCTGGCCAGTTGGTTTGCCTTTTCGTTTACTTCCTTATAAGTCAGTTGTTTATCTTCAAACACTACAGCAATATTATTGGGTGTCCGTTCCACCTGTTCCTCAAAAATCTGATGGATGGTCTTTTCCCGAGGGTATCCTGCTTTTGTATTATTAAATTCATATAATATTTGATGTTTTTCGTCTTGTGACAGCATATCAATTTCTAATAGCCTTTTTTCAGGAAAGGCTGCTGCCTCTTCCAATACATTAAGGTAATGGGCAATAAGCCTTATAACTGACTCTTTCTTAAACAACCTGGTAGTATACTCCAATTCAAATGCAATACCGTCCTCTGTTTCCTCAGCGTTTAAAGTCAAGTCAAACTTGGATATTCTTACTTCACTGTCATAGGGCATAAACCTTAGCCCATCCATCTTCACTTCTGATGCCTCGATATTTTGCAGTACAAACATAGTATCGAAAAGTGGATTTCTACCCAGATCCCTTTCCAGGTTAAGCTTATCTACCAGTTCTTCAAATTGGTAATCTTGGTTTTCGTAAGCCCTTAAGGAGTTTTCTCTTACTTCATTAAGGAAGTCCACAAAAGTCTTTCCACCTTGAGGGTGATTCCTCATGGCTAGCGTGTTTACAAACATACCAATAACGTCCTGAAGATCAGTATGCGGCCTTCCTGCAACGGGACTTCCAACTATAATATCTTCCTGTCCGGTGTACTTGGATAAAAGGACATTGTATGAAGCTAAAAGTACCATGTAGAGCGTGGCACCATTATTCACTGCAAGTTTGTTCAGTTTAACAGCAAGCTCCTTGCCTGCTTTGAAACTGATCACATCTCCCTCAAAACTCTGTATAGCTGGCCTAGGGTAGTCTAGCGGCATATTAAGCAAAGGAATTTCTCCTTTGAATACTTGGAGCCAGTATTCTTCCTGCTTACTAATTGTCCCATCAGCAAACAGCCTGTTCTGCCATACGGAAAAATCCTTGTACTGAATCTTAAGTTCCGGAAGTTCCTTACCTTCATACAGGCTCATAAATTCTCTTACCAGTATGTCGTCAGACACCCCGTCAGATATAATATGGTGCTTATCAAACATCATAATATATCTGTCTTCTCCAACTTTTATAAGCCCAACCCTAAGTAAAGGAGCCTCATCAAGGTCAAAGGTCCTAATAAATTCACTGGCTATTTTCGCAGCTCTTTCCTCATCGGTTTCCATATACATAACACTAAAATCCACATTGCTATGGACCTTTTGTACCGGTTTACCATCTATCATATGGAATGAGGTACGGAAAGACTCATGTCTGTCAACAAGCTCCCTAAAAGCCTGTTCAAAGCGCAGTTTATCGAGTTTGCCTTCAATTAGCATAATACCAGGCATGTTGTATGCCATCCCAACTGCGTCAAGCTGGTTTAGAATATACAGCCTTTTCTGGGCGGATGAAATTGGATAGTACTCCATCTCCCCAGCCGGCCCAATAGAATGAAATACACTCTCCTTTGCAATCTTGATGCACTCGGCAACTTCAGACATATTTGGGCTCTTAAATATTTCTTTAAGCGGTATGTTTACATTGAACTCTTTGTGAATCCTGGCAATAAGATTTGCTGCCCTTAAGGAATGTCCCCCCAGCTCAAAGAAATTGTCGTTTCTTCCCACTTTCTCTATACTAAGGATATCCTGCCACAACCCCGCAAGTTTCTCCTCCACTTCACCCAAGGGTGCGACATACTCTATTCCAGCATCGATATTGCCGTCAGGTTCGGGCAATGCCTTCCTATCTATTTTGCCATTGGGAGTCAGCGGCAGCTTTTTTAACTGCATAAAATAGGATGGTATCATATAGTCTGGAAGGTCCTTTAAGAGATGTCCCCTTAGTTCTGCTATTGTTAATTCATTTTCCCCTGCCACATAGGCACACAGATACTTGTTTCCCTTCTGATCTTCCCTTGCAATAACCACTGCTTCCTTTATTGAAACGTGCTTTAGCAGTTGTGCTTCTATTTCCCCCAGCTCTATTCTAAATCCCCTTATCTTTACCTGATGATCTACTCTTCCTAAAAATTCCATATTCCCATCAGACAGCCATCTGGCCAGATCCCCTGTACGATACATCCTTTCCCCTGGTATAAACGGGTTAGGTACAAATTTTTCAGCTGTCAGTTCGGACCGGTTTAGATATCCCCTTGCAAGCCCTTCTCCCCCTATGCACAACTCACCCAAAACCCCTGTAGGCTGAGGTCTCAAGTGTTTGTCAACAACGTAGTATTTTATATTTTGCATTGGCTTTCCGATAGGTACACTCCCGGATTCCAAATAGCTTCCCAGTCTCTTTTCGTAATAACTGGAATCTATGGTGGACTCAGTAACCCCATAGCTATTAACAACCCGCAGTTTCTCTCCATACCAGGATTGTAATCTTTCATAATCTTCCACAGAGAGAGTATCTGATCCAAGTATAAGCAACTTGAGGCTATCAATAATCAAAGCATTATCATGGATATAATCCATAAGAGGAATAATCAGTGCCGGTGTGGATTCAAAGATGGTTATTTTATGGGTTTTAATAAGTGAATATAATCGTGCAGGATCGTATCTCTCCTCGGATGAACAAATAACCATTTGGCCTCCGTTGAGCAGCGTTCTCGAAACATCTCCCACAAATACATCAAAAGAAAAACTTGCGATTTGCAACAGCTTTACATCCATATCCGCAAGCCTATATTCCTTTTTCCATGCGTAAGATATGTTGACAAGACTTCTATGCTCTATCATGATCCCCTTTGGCTTTCCTGTGGTTCCTGATGTATAAATGACATATGCTAAATTACAAGATTTATTAATGACAGGAAGATTTTCTGTTCTCCCGTTGTAATTCACACAGTCATCAAAGCTTATAATATCAAGATCAAATTTAATTTTTTCTTTATGATGTTCTTGCGTAAGAATAATTCCAGCCAAGCTGTCATCGATCATATATCTGATTCGTTCTTCAGGATATTCGGTGTCTATGGGTAAATACGCGCCTCCTGCTTTAAATACAGCAATTACACCTATTATCATTTCTATGGACCGGTCTACCATTATAGCTACTACACTGTCAGGTTTTAATCCCTTGTCCCTTAAGATCCAAGCCAGTTGATTGGCCTTTTCATTAAGTTCTCCGTAAGTCAAGTATTTATCTTCAAATACTACTGCTATGTTATCAGGCGTCTTTTCCACTTGTTCTTCAAATAGCTCTTGTATGGTCTTATCCTTAGGATATTCTACTTTTGTATCATTGAAGCCATAGATTATTTGCTGTTTTTCCTCCTGGGACAACATATTTATTTCCGACAACCTTTTAAACGGATTTGCGGTTATCTCTTCCAACACGTTAAGGTAATGAGCCGCCAACCTTTTTATAGTCTCTTTTTTGAAAAGCCGAGTACAATATTCAAAGCTAAAAGCCATACCATCTTCACGCTCTATTGCATCAATGGATAGGTCAAATTTTGATATTCTATACTCTAGCCCGTTATTAAAAGGTCTGAAGCTTATACCAGGTACTGCAAATTCTACCTTAGAGGCATTTTGCATGGTAAACATAGTATCAAACAGTGGGTTTCTGCTCATGTCCCTCTTCAAGTTAAGCTTCTCAACCAGTTCTTCAAATTGGTAATCCTGATTGTCATAAGCCCTTAGAGCGTTTTCTCTTACTTCATTCAAGAATTCTACAAAGGTACTATCTCCCTTGGGGTAATTTCTCATAGCCAAGGTATTTACAAACATACCAAGGATATCCTGCAGGTCTGAATGTGGCCTTCCGGCTATAGGGCTTCCAACGATTATGTCTTCCTGTCCGGTGTGCTTAGACAGCAATATGTTGTATGCCGCGAGCAGTGTCATGTAAAGCGTAGCCCCATTATCCCTTGCAAGCTTGTTTAATTTATTCGTAAGCTCACTGCCTGCTTCAAAGCTAAAAAAATCCCCTTCAAAGCTTTGTATTACAGGCCTTGGATAGTCTAGCGGCATATTCAGTACAGGTATTTCTCCCTGGAATGCTTGGAGCCAGTATTCCTCCTGGCTGCTAATTCCGCCCTCATCAAACAGTTTATTCTGCCATACAGCGTAGTCCTTGTACTGTATCCGAAGTGCTGGAGGGTTGTTTCCTTCATAAAGATCCATAAACTCACGAATCAGTATGTCCATGGAGACACCATCGGATATAATGTGATGCATATCAAACATCATAAGATGCCTGTCTTCTCCCGTTTTTACAAGCTCTACCCTTAGCAGAGGAGCCTTGCCAAGATCAAAAGGTCTGGCAAATTCCCCAGCATACTCTGCGGCTTTTTCTTCGTTAGTTTCAAAGTACATCATGCTGAATTCCACATGGTCATGAACCTTCTGGACCGGGTTACCATCGATCATGTGGAACGATGTTCTAAGAGTCTCATGCCTTTTTACCAACTGCCTGAAGACTTCCTGGAAACGCGCTGTATCAATGCTTCCTTCCAGCAGCATAATACCAGGCATGTTGTATGCTGTCCCTGCCCCTTCAAGCTGGTTTAGTATATACAGCCTTCTTTGTGCAGATGACATAGGGTAGTATTCCATTTCTCCTGCCGGTTGGATTGACTGATATAGGCTCTCCTTTGAGTCTTTAATATATCTGGCAATTTCTAAGATGGTTGGTGTCTTGAATATTTCCTTAAGAGGTATGTCTATATTGAACTCTTTGTGAATTCTTGCTACAAGGCTTGTTGCCTTTAACGAGTGTCCCCCAAGCATAAAAAAGTTATCATTTCTTCCTACCTTCTCTATTCCAAGGATATCCCGCCACAACAGCGCAAGTTTCTCCTCTATTTCTCCCGAAGGTACTACGTATTCTACGCCGGTATTAACATTGCTATCGAGCACAGGCAATGCTTTCCTGTCTATTTTTCCATTAGGGGTCAATGGCAGCTTTTCCATCCGCACAAAGTAGGAAGGGATCATGTAGTCCGGGAGCTCTTTTGACAAGTGTTCCCTCATCCCCTGTACGGTTATTTCTTGATCCGGTACGACGTACGCACAAAGATACTTATTTCCGTCAGCTCCTTCTTTGTCCAATACCACTGCTTCTTTTATTGCTTCATGCTTTAATAACCGGTTCTCTATTTCACCCAGTTCTATCCTGTAGCCTCTTATCTTTACCTGATGGTCGATCCTGCCCAGGTATTCTAGGTTGCCGTCAGGCAGCCACCTTGCCAGGTCACCTGTCCTGTACATTCTTTCACCCGGTGCGAATGGGTTTGCTGCGAATTTTTCTTCTGTAAGTTCCGGTCTGTTCAAGTACCCTCTTGCCAGTCCATCCCCTGCTATACATAGTTCTCCCGCTACTCCTATCGGCTGCAGGCCCTTTTCCTTACTCACAACATATAACTTAATGTTATCTATGGGCTTTCCTATTGGTACAAGCTCCAATTCTTCTTCCGTGGAGCAGCCAAAGTAGGATACATCTACTGTTGCTTCTGTTGGTCCGTACAGGTTATGCAGGCTTGTTCCTTTTTCTTT
>NZ_JAAMNQ010000033.1:0-5445 GCF_011066155.1 Paenibacillus sp. EKM206P
CTGCCAAATGGACACTAACGTCTGCTCCAGTGCTGTGCGCGGCTCTACATAATCCGCTCCGCTTTGCAAGCTGCCCTCCGGTGCTGGCAGTGCCTTGCGGTCGATTTTACCGTTCGGTGTCAGTGGCATCTGCTCCAGCTGGATGAAATACGAAGGCACCATATAGTTGGGCAGATCCTCACCCAGTAAGCTACGCAGCTCCCCAGCGCTTACGTCTCTTTCAGCGACATAGTACGCCACCAGTTGGTTTTGCCCCTGTTCGTCCGCTTGGGCCAGTACGATGACCTCTTGCACGTCTTCCACTTTCAAGATTTGTGCCTCGACCTCACCCAGCTCGATCCGGTAGCCCCGGATTTTCACCTGATGGTCAATCCGGCCCAAATATTCGATGTTGCCGTCTGGCATCCATCTCGCCAAGTCACCCGTACGGTACATTCGTTCATAGCCTGCTTCACCAACCGCAAACGGGTTCGCTACAAATTTCTCCGCCGTCAGCTCTGGACGATCCAGATATCCACGCGCCAGACCTGGACCAGACACGCACAGCTCACCTGCTACGCCTACCGGAGCCAAATGTCCATGCCCATCCACCATGTATACCCGATGATTCGGCACAGGACGTCCAATGGAAATGAGTTGTCCAGCCCTTGCATCCTCGGACACCGGCCAGATGGACGTTGCAACTGAGTTTTCAGTTGGACCGTAGCCGTTGTAGTACGCCACTTGATCCTTCCACTTGTATACCAGTTCGGTGGAAGATGCTGAACCCGCAGTGAACAGAATACGCAGGTGTGGCATCCGCTCTGGCTCCAGATACACCGCATAGGTCGGCGGCAAAGCGGCCACCGTAATCCGGTGATTCGCCATATATTGCTCAAACCGCTCGTAGTTCAAAATCGTCTCTGTCGTTGGCACATATAACGTGGCTCCGCAGAACAGCGCTTGGAAGATTTCCCAGCAAGCCGCATCAAACGAATAGCTAGCGAACAGCAACGCATGATCCGACATGCGGATTCGAAGCGTCTGATCAAAATACGTTTTCAGATTGCACAGCCCGTGATGCTCCAGCATAACGCCCTTCGGCTGCCCTGTTGTACCCGATGTATAAATCACATACGCCAAATCATTTGGACCGGACCACGGCTCCAGGTTGGAACCATCCTCGTGATACACCGTTTGCGTTCCATCCAGCACCAGCACTTGGCCATCGATAACTGCTTTGTCCACCAGATGACTTTGTGTCAACAGTAGCTTCGCACCCGAGTCGTCCAGCATATAGCGGATACGCTCTTCCGGGTAGGTTGGATCGATGGGGACATATGCGCCTCCGGCTTTTAAAATCCCGAAGATGCCCACGATCATATCCACCGACCGCTCGGTCATCAGACCCACCAAACGATCTTTCGTCACGCCTTGACTGCGCAAGGTACGAGCCAGGCGATTGGCGCGTTCATTCAACTCGCGATAAGTCAGCGCTTCTCCTTCAAAGAACAAGGCTGTCTGCTCCGGTGTCTGCGCCGTTTGCGTCTCGAACAAGCCATGGATCGTTTGCTCGCTTGCATAGGTTGCTGCTGTATTCCCCCAAACCTTAACGATTTGCTCGCGCTCCTGCTCGTTTAACATATCCAGCTCATGTACACGGATGTCCGGATTCGCTGTCACCTGCTCCAGCAGTTGCACCAGATGGCCTCGGACTTGCTCTACACTTTCCCGTTCAAAGGCCAGGGCATTATAGCCAAAGCTCATGTGAATGGTGTTCCCGGGCAGTACCACCAGGTTAAAGTCATAGTTGGTCTGCTCGACAGACTCGGCTCCGGTGATCGTGAAGCTGGACTCATCACCGCTGCCTAATTGCTCGATTTGTTCCTCGACCGGATAGTTCTCAAAAATAAGAATATGATTGATCAAATCCTGCTTAAGCTCCGACAGTCCCTGAATTTCATACAACGGATACGTATCATAGGTATGGGAAGCAATCGATTGCTCCTGGGTTTGCTTCATCACATCGGAGAATAAACTGTCCACTTGACTGCGGATACGCACCGGAATCGTATTGATAAACAGACCAATGATGTGCTCCACATTCGGAATGTCTGCCGGACGTCCAGATACCACGCTGCCAAACACGACATCATCGGTGCCATTATATTTTTGCAGCAAAAGGCCCCAAACGGTCTGCATCAACGTATTGATCGTCACCTGATAACGCTTGGCTATGCGCTGAATACCAGCTGTGAGATCCGCGCCCAAATCAAAATCTAAACGCTCCGACTGATACCCCGTTTTGCCCTGAATTTTAGCCTGTGGCAAACGAGACTGCTCCTCATATCCTTCCAGAACCTTGCTCCAGTAGCTTGATGCGGCCTGACGATCCTGCTGCTCCAGCCATTCGATATATTGACTGTACGGCGTTACAGGGGCCAGTTCCGGTTGTTTATGGGCCAGGATCGCAAAATAGCTCGCAAACACTTCGTTGGTCACCAGCGACAAGCACCAGCCATCCATCACGATATGATGGAAACTCCATACAAAACGGTACGTCTCCTCACCTGTGCGCAACACAGCGACACGCATCAAGGCGTCTTGTGCTAGGTCAAAGCCTCTTTGCTTGTCTTTACGCGTAAATTCGAGCATGTATTCGTTTTGCTGCTCGTCCTTCATATCCCGCAAATCTTCCACATACAGTTCACTGCGCTTATTGCGGTACACAACCTGAAGCGGTTCATCCTGCCAGCCGCTGTAGAAGTTCGTGCGCAGTACCGTATGCCGCTGCATTAAAACATCCAAACTGGCCGCAAATGCAGCGATATTAAAATGTCCTCGCAGATCAAAGGAGGCCTGTTCAAAATAAGCTCCCGATTGCGAATCCATCAGATTATAAAAGAGCATCCCCTTTTGCATCGGCGTCAGTGCGTATACATTTTCCAAATCACCGGTATGTGCCGCCTGTTTCGCAATTTGTTCCAGTTCTCTAGTCGTCAGACCTTTGAAGGATACATCACTCGGGGTCAGTTCCGGCTGTTCCTGAGCGACGCAATGCGTAATCACCTCTTGCAAAGCGGATTGAAGCAGTCCTGCCACACGTTCCAGCGTTTCTTTACGATACTGCTTACGGCTGTAAGCAATCGTCAAGCGCAGCGTGCCTTCCGAGATCATCGCGTTTAAATCCAGCGTATATTGCAGCGGTGAATGTGCATCCTCTGTCTCCCCTGCACTATAGGGTGACAATGCGATTCCACTGTTTTGTAGATCCTGATCGACCTGACCCAAATAGTTAAAGCTGATTTCCGGTTCTGCTGCAATCGTATGCGCTTCATCCGATGCAGACGCAGGAGACAAGTAGCGCCAAGTTCCATAGGTCAGCCCTTTATGTGGAATCCGGCGCAGACCTTCCTTCGTTTCTTTAATCCGCTGAGCCAGTGTCATTTCCTTGCCGGTCTCCAGCAGCACTGGATACAAGCTCGTAAACCAACCTACGGTACGTGTAATATCCACCTCTTGCAGGATCGCTTCCCGGCCATGGCCCTCCAGATTCACCAGTACCTGTCCTGCGCCTGTCCAATTGTGCACCGCCAGTCCCAGCGCGGTCAGCAGCAAATCATTGACCTCGGTGTTGTAGGCGCGATGGACCTGCTTTAACAGTTGCTGCGTTTCAGCTTCGGTCCACTCTACCGTCAGCACTTCGCTGTCTGCGTTTAAGGAGCCCTCGTAGGTAAAATCCTTAGGCAGCGGTGCGGCTTCCGCTTTGGCCTGTTCCAGCTGCTTCCAATAAACTTCATCCGAGGCAGCCTCAGGACGGTTGGCGTAAGACGACAACTCCCGTGCCCATGCTTGGAAAGAATCCGTTTTATAGGGCAATCGTACAGGCTCACCCTTGCTCGCCTGCTCGTAGCCTGTCGAGAAATCTTCGAACAGAATCCGCCACGACACTCCGTCCACCACCAAGTGGTGAATAGCTATGAGCAAATGATCGCCCTCGGCTGTGTGGAACACTCCCAGCTTCACCAGCGGTCCTTCGGACAGGTGAATGCTGCTTTGAATTTCATTTACCTTCGCTTCCAGCGCTTCCGCATAGACTACTTGTTCACGGTAGTCTGCGGTTTCCAGCGTATACAACGCGCCTTCATCTACACCGCGTGTCCAAGCCGTATAACCTGCGGGAGCCTGACGGAAAACCGTACGAAGCGCATCATGATGCTTCACGATGTGATCCATGACTTGGCGAATCGCCGTCTCATCAAAGCCCTCGGCACGATAGAGCATGACCGCTTGATTAAAATGCTGCGGACGCTCGCGCTCCTGCGCAAAGAACCACTGCTGGATCGGAAGCAACGCGGTTTCCCCGCTTACTTCTCCTTGATCTGCCATACGGCTGACCTCATGCATATGCGGTGCCAGTGTTGCAACCGTTGGATACTGGAACAAATCCTTCATGTCCAGCTTATAGCCGGCCTGGAACGCACGCGATGCGATTTGGATGGCCTTGATGGAATCGCCGCCTAGATCAAAGAAATTGTCCAAAATACCGACTGTCTGCAGCCCCAGTACCGACTGCCAGACCGCTACCAGTGCGCGTTCTTGCGCCGTACGCGGCTCTGCATAATCAGCTCCAGTTTGCAGGCTGCCTTCCGGTGCTGGCAGGGCCTTGCGGTCAATTTTGCCATTTGGACTCAGCGGCATCTGCTCCAGCTGTACAAAGTACGATGGCACCATGTAGCTTGGCAGCTCCCGGCCTAGCTCACTTCTCAGCTCGCTGGCACCGATCTCTTGCCCAGCGACATAGTACGCCACCATTTGTTTTTGGCCCGTTTCAGCCGCACGAGCCATGACGACGGCTTCGCGTACCGATTCCACTTGGAGCAGCTGCGATTCCACCTCGCCCAGCTCAATCCGGTAGCCCCGGATTTTCACCTGATGGTCGATCCGGCCCAGATATTCAATGTTGCCGTCCGGCATCCATCTCGCCAAATCGCCGGTGCGATACATCCGTTCATAGCCTGCTTCACCACCCGAAAACGGATCAGTTACAAATTTCTCGGTCGTCAACTCCGGACGGTTCAGATAACCTCGTGCCACACCGACACCACCGATGCACAGCTCCCCTGCAACCCCGATCGGCTGCAATTGCTCCGTGCCTTCCTTCACGATGTACAGACGAATGTTTTGAATCGGTTTCCCGATGGGAATGACTGTATATTCCCCATCCGGCTCGCAATCAAAGTACGATACGTCCACCGTCGCTTCGGTTGGGCCGTACAGGTTGATCAGCTTCGCTCCCGCAAGGCTCGATACAAGCTGTTGGAACCGGGCCACATGCTGTGGTGGCAATGCTTCACCACTGGCAAAGACATGGCGCAGCGTTGCCAGTTTCGCTTGCATCACTTCCCGTGGCTGCTGCTCCACGTACTCCAGAAACGCATGCAGCATAGCGGGTACAAAGTGCAT
>NZ_JAAMNQ010000034.1:0-4949 GCF_011066155.1 Paenibacillus sp. EKM206P
GGCAAGGATTTGACTGGACGTATGGAAATGGTGGCCAAGCAGCACCACGTGACCCCGAATACATTGCTGCAAACAGCTTGGGGCTTGCTGCTCCAAAAGTACAACGGTAGTGATGACGCTGTTTTTGGTGGTGTAGTGTCGGGTCGTCCAGCGGATATTTCGGGGATCGAAAACATGGTGGGCTTGTTCATTAACACCATTCCAATACGTATCCGCAGTGGGGCTGAGGACACCTTTGCCGACCTGATCAGAACGAATCAGAAACAGGCGCTGACTTCTCAAGATTATGAAACGTATCCGCTGTATGAAATTCAAGCCTTGACCGAGCAAAAGCAAGACCTGATCAACCACATTATCGTGTTTGAAAACTATCCGGTGGAGGAGCAGGTCGAGCAACTTGGCGAAGGGGCAGCGTCGGACTTTGAAATTCGCAATGCCGGCATGATTGAACAAACCAACTATGATTTCAATCTGGTTGTCATGCCGCAGGAAGCGATGAAAATCCGATTTGAATACAATGCGAAGTTATATGATCGTGAAGCCGTGAAGCGGACTCAGGGCCATCTGATACAGCTATTGGAGCAGGTGGTAGCGAAGCCGGACACTCGGGTGCAGGAGCTGGATATGGTAAGTGAGCAGGAGCGCGAGCAAATTCTCCGCGTATGGGGCAATACAGCCGCTGAGTATCCGAGCGAGCAAACGATCCATGGCCTGTTCGAGACACAAACGGCACACACACCGGAACAGCCAGCATTGTTCTTTGAAGGAGAACAGCTGACCTATCGCGAGCTGAATGAACGTGCGAATCGTCTGGCGCGCACCTTGCGTAGTCAAGGTGTGACGAAGGATCGTTTGGTGGGACTGATGACCGAGCGTTCGGTAGACTTGATCGTGGGGATCTTAGGCATTTTGAAAGCTGGGGGCGCATATGTCCCCATCGATCCGACGTATCCGGAGGAGCGTATCCGCTACATGCTGGACGACTCGGGAGTAGAGCTGTTGTTAACGCAAAGCCATCTGGTGGACAAAGTAGCTTTTGATGGTCAGGTACTGGTGCTGAATGGAGCACAAAGTGTGTATCACGAGGATGGTTCCAACCTAAAGCCGTTGTCCGGTCCGAACGATCTAACGTATGTCATTTATACGTCAGGTACGACGGGGCAGCCGAAGGGTGTCATGGTAGAGCATCGTAATGTCGTACGTTTGGTGAAAAATACAAACTACGCGCAGTTGGATGCTGACACGCGCATTTTTCAGACAGGGGCTATTGTTTTCGACGCATCCACCTTCGAAATTTGGGGCGCTCTATTAAACGGTGGACAGCTGGTGCTAGTGAGTCAGGATATCATTTTGGACGTGCTCAAGCTTAAGGAAGCAGTGCGCAGTCACGGTATTACCACGATGTTTCTGACCACACCGCTCTTTAACCAGTTGTCTCAGCAGGATTTGGCGCTGTTCGAGGGGATACGGGAACTGCTGGTCGGCGGTGATGTGATGTCCGTACCACATATGAACCGGGTGCTGGAGGCCCATCCGTCCCTTCGAATCAGTAACATCTATGGCCCGACTGAAAATACGACTTTTTCCACAGTGCATGCGATCACCGGTGTGCAATCGGAATCGGTGCCAATTGGTAGACCGATCCATAATTCAACAGCGTACGTCGTGGACCGTTCGATGCGGCTTCAACCCGTCGGGGTATGGGGTGAACTGCTGGTAGGCGGTGACGGGGTGGCACGTGGATACCGCAACCGTCCGGACCTGACATCCGAAAAGTTCATTGATAGCCCGTTCCGCAGCGGAGAACGCTGCTATCGCACAGGTGACACGGTACGCTTAAATGTGGACGGTACGCTTGAATATAAGGGGCGGATCGATGCGCAGGTGAAAATTCGGGGCTACCGGATCGAACTGGGCGAGGTAGAAACGCAGCTGTTGAAGCTGGAGGCAGTGCGAGAAGCTGTGGTCATCGCACGGGAAGATGAGCAAGGGCAGAAGCAGCTCTGCGCTTATGTGGTCGCCGATGAGGAAGTTGTCGCAAGTGAGCTACGCAGCGATTTGAGCCAGAAGCTGCCGGGTTACATGATCCCTTCCTATCTGGTACAGCTGGAGCAAATGCCGCTGACACCGAACGGTAAAATCGACCGCAAGGCTCTACCAGCACCAGAAGACAGCCTGCAAAGCGTAGCCGACTATGTCGCACCGCGGACGTGGGTGGAAGTGAAGTTGGCGCAAATCTGGCAGGATGTGCTGGGCCTGGCGCAGGTCGGCGTGAAGGAAAACTTCTTCGAGATTGGTGGGCATTCACTGCGGGCGACGACGCTCGCCTCGAGGATTCACAAGGAGCTGAACAAGCCGCTTCCATTGCGCAGTATTTTTGAAGCACCAACGATTGAGCAATTGGCAGTCGTACTGGAATATCTGGATCAAGTAACATATGCGTCCATTCCAGTAACGGAAGAACGCAACTTCTACCCGTTATCGTCGGCGCAAAAACGACTGTATGTGCTGCATCAGTTCGACCCGAATGATGTGAACTACAACATGCCGTCAGTGCTGCAAGTGAGCGGACCCCTGGATGTGAAGCGGGTAGAAAACGCGTTCCGTCAATTAATCGCCCGTCATGCGACCTTGCGTACCCGCTTTGAGCTGGTGGACAGTGAGCCGGTGCAATGGATTGAGGACACCGTGCCGTTCGAGGTGGAGTATACAAAGGTACAGGTAGAGGGTGCGACTACGAATACAGACCAGGACACAACCACGGATGCGGACACGATGGTCAGCCAGGAAGTACAAGAACGGGTGCGGCAGTTTGTACGACCGTTCGATCTGAAAGCTGCTCCGCTGCTGCGAGTAGGCTTGGTAGATTTGGGCGTACAAGGAACCGAGCAGGAACCGCAGCATTTACTCATGCTCGATATGCACCACATCGTTTCGGATGGCGTGTCCATGGGTGTACTGACCGATGAATTTGTCCGCTTGTACGACGGTGAAGAGCTATTACCATTGCGGATACAATACAAGGATTATGCGGTATGGCAGCAAAGCGAAGCCCATCAAGAGTGGATGCAACGTCAGGAAGCGTACTGGCTGGGCACCTTGCAGGGTGAGCTGCCAGTGCTGGATGTACCTACGGACTTTGCCCGTCCGGCGGTGCGAAGTACGGCAGGCGATACGGTGGTGTTCGGATTGGAACGTGAAGTCAGCGAACGGCTGAAAGAACTGGCGGCGTACACAGGCTCCACGCTGTATATGGTGCTGCTGGCAGCGTACACTGCACTCCTACACCAATACAGCGGGCAAGAAGATATCGTAGTCGGCACACCAATTGCCGGACGACCGCATGCCGATCTGGAGCCGATGATTGGGATGTTCGTCGGAACGCTGGCATTGCGGAACTATCCGACGTCAGAGCAAAGCTTCCGAAGCTATGTGGAGGATGTGAAGACGCGTGCCCTGCAAGCTTACGAGCACCAGGACTATCCGTTTGAGGAGCTAGTGGAAAAGCTGAACGTGAAGCGGGATATGAGCCGCCATCCGCTGTTCGATACGATGTTTACGCTGCAAACGACTGAGGAAGGCGAACTGCAACTGGCAAACCTGAGCTTCCGTCCATACGGCCTGGAACAAACGCCAGTCAAGTTTGATTTGATGATGGAAGCTAGAGAGGAAGAGGCAGGCATCCAGTTTGGATTGCAGTATGCAACTGCGTTGTACGAGCGCGAAACGGTAGAACGGATGACGCGTCACTTTGTTCGCTTGGTCGAAGCCGTGGCGGCGAATCCGGATGCGAAGCTGGGAGAGCTGGAGTTGATTACGGCGGAAGAAACCGAGCAGATTCTGAAGGTGTTTAATGCTCCGAATGCACATAGCGTGCGTTGTGCTGAACACAGACAGGTGCAAGGCCATTCGCTCAGCGAACGCTTTGAAGAGCAAGCTGAGCGCAACCCTGAGCGGATAGCCGTTGTGTCTGGGGCCACCGCGCTGACCTACACTGAGCTAAATGAGCGTGCGAACCAATTGGCTCGTGTGTTACGAGCGGAAGGGGTCGAAGCAGATCAACCGGTGGGCGTATTGCTGGAACGTTCTGCGGATATTCTGGTGAGCATTCTGGGGGTACTGAAGGCCGGAGGCGCGTATGTGCCGATGGATACGATGTATCCACAGGAGCGCATCGACTACATGCTCCAAAACAGTGGGGCCAAGGTCGTGATTACAAGTAGAGTTGCCAACCTGTCGCTCAGCTTGCCATCCACAGTTCGAGCTGTAGTCTTGGATGACGAGGACGCTCAAGCTCAACTGGGAGCACAGGATGCGAGCAACCTGATCCCTATCGCCGGCCCGCATAACCTGGCCTATATGATTTATACGTCAGGCACCACCGGTCAGCCGAAAGGGGTCATGATCGAGCAGGGCAGTGTTAGCAATCTGGTAGATGCTTTATGGAAACGAGTATACAGTCGTTACGAACAGCCGCTTCATGTCGCATGGCTGTCAGCATTTGTATTTGACGCTTCGGTGAAGCAAATCTTTGCCAGCTTGCTGTTAGGCCACACCCTGCATGTGGTGTCCCGTGACGTCAGTCTGAGCGGAGAGCATTTGATCGCCTACTACCGCACACACCGGATTGATCTGTCGGACGGCACACCTGCGCATCTGCATATTTTGAATGAAAGTGTCAGTGTGACGGAAGCACCGGAAGTGAAGCATTACCTGATTGGTGGCGAAGCATTATCCGTGCAGCTGGTACATGTGTTCCTACACAAATGGGCCGGGTATCGTCCGGTGATTACGAACGTGTACGGTCCGACCGAAACGACGGTAGATGCGACCGCTTATACGATTGAAGATATGGAGTCCCTGAACGCACTGCTGGAAAAAGGGGAGCATACGGTATCTATCGGAACGCCGATCGCGAACCAGTCGGTGTACATCCTGAACAGCCAGCA
>NZ_JAAMNQ010000035.1:0-4258 GCF_011066155.1 Paenibacillus sp. EKM206P
ATAAAATATCTCTTGTTTGATTTTGCGAACAAAATCGTTTTACTCACTCGTTGTTCAGTTTTCAAAGATCAAACATTTCTCTTTCGCTGCGTTTTTCAGCAGCTATAAGATCATATCATGTTCGTTTCAAAAATGCAAGGGTTATTTTTTCTTTTTTTAAAAATCATTTCACCCAAGCTTTTCGCTTTTGAAACTGCTGTTTTGTTGTCAGCTCAAATAATATATCATTTTCGGCCAGAGAAAGCAACTTGTAAAAATATCCTTTTTTTTTAAATATGGGATTTCTTCCTCCTTTTATTCAACCATTATTAGAATTAGCTCCACTGTTACTTCAAAACGGTTGGTGCATAAAATGTCATGCATTCAGTTCCATTTAATATATATACCTTATTGCTAATTAGCCGCTATACGACGTTAATTAGTTATTTGGTAATCTATGTTGTTCGTACCCCATGCGCTAGATTGCTATAAGACCTGCGGCAAGGCGAAGTCTCTTGGACCCCGCCTAATGGTATTCATATATTAGAGGCGACAAATTTCATGGGCACATTGGCCGTACGAAGGACAGCAGCACATGCCACGTAATACCTTGAGATCGTGAATGACAATCTTTCCATCCCTTGTATCTAGGGTTCCCTGTTCTTTCAGCGCGCTCAGCATCCGGTTCACGCTCTCGCGCGTCGCTCCAATCATCTCACCTAATTCGGAGTGACTTAGCTTCATATTTAATAAAATGCCATCCTTCACAGCCACGCCACATGTATTGCTAGCACGGATCAATGTAGACGCTAACGCTCCAGTTTTACCATACAACAGTAAGTCCCGAAAACGCGATTGCATAATGCGTTGCTTCATCGCCATCCACTGGATGAACTGAAGCGCCATTTCCCCATTTTTGGACAAGAGCGACTCCAGATCCTTAACAAGCACGACGCCTAACTCACACACATCGGCTGTTTCCGCAGTGCAACTATACTCTTCTCCATCTATTCCGCTAAATTCCCCAATTAAGTCGCCTTGATGCTGAATGGTCAGAATCAGTTCTTTACCATCTTCTGTCGATTTACGAAGTTTGACATGACCTGAATGTATATAATAAAGCTGCTCTGCATCATCGCCCTCTCGGAAAAGCATAACGCCTGCCTTTACCTTCTTCCAGGACATAATATCTTTTAGCAGATCAAAATGCTCATCTGTCAAATAAATCTGAATTCCCGTGCGTTCCGCTTCGTCCCCAAACCGTTCCATACAAGTGGCTTGCATGTTAGCGTCCTCCTCGTGTTTACCTGATATCTATATCATAATGTTTTAACGCCTGGGTTGTTATCGGGAGAACACCTGATTTTATACCTTCCTACTCCCTGATTTGCTGTGATAAATATCACTTCTGAAGTAAGCTAACGCCCCATTTATCGACCATTTCCCTACTCCTTATCCGACCAGATGAAAAGTCAGTGTTTCCTGCGCCTATAGATCAGGGGGTTCCCCGATCTACTTTTGCAACTGTCGAAACTACAATGAACTAGAGATATAGTTTGGTTATGAAAAAGGATGTGTCTTCTATGCTACAAATAACGGATGAAATGCGAAAAGAACTGAACCAGTTAAGAGATACTATTTATGGTGATCTCACTGCCCTCGCATTTATGTCCAAGTCAGGTGGTAAGTTGCATTGGTATTACGCCTCTGGTAGCCGAAGCAATCGCTATCGACTTATTTCTTTTAAGATTGGCCATGGTATTGCCGGTATGGCTGTTCGCTTGGGACGTACCGTAACTGTAAGTGCTTTGCTATCAGGTAGTATACGTCTGCGTCAGGAATGTGCACTAATGCTGGCCGAGCAGCTTCACTCTGCTGTTGCCATTCCCTTTTCCAGCACAGGAGATCTGCCCAACGGTGTGCTGCTTCTTGGTAATCGTGATGTGAGGATGTTCACAGAGTCTGATATAGCCGAGGCTACTCAAGTAGCTCAACGCCTTAGCCAACTATGTGCTTACCCTCTCACTCCATAGCTCAACAATGTTTCTATAGATAATGATCCTCATCAGATACTTGATATAGCTGTCCCTAACTATCTTTGTTGATTGAAATCCCTAAAATTTGCTATGATTATGACAAAACGTACGGTTTTTTACCGTTCGAGGGGATGACAAATTGATTCGTATACTAGTAGTGGATGATCACGTTGTCGTACGTTCTGGCCTCATGGCCCTATTGGACGGCAAAAACGGTATTAAGGTAGTAGGAGATGCAGCAGACGGGGATGAGGCAATCCGCAAGGCATTGGAGCTACAACCTCATGTTGTGCTCATGGATTTTAGCATGCCACCTGGAAAAGATGGTCTCACAGCAACCACTGAATTAAAAAAACAGCTGCCCGATACAGAAGTCCTTATTTTAACGATGCATGACGATGAAGAATATCTGTTCCGAGCCATTCAAGCTGGAGCATCCGGATATATTTTAAAAAGCGCACCTCACGAGGAGTTACTCGCTGCCATCCAGTCTGTGGCCGAAGGTAGTGCCTATTTGTACCCGAATGCAACCAAACGACTGATGAGTGAATATCTGGACAAAATCAAACAGGAAGGCATAGCCGGACCCTATGAATCCTTGTCTGAGCGGGAAAAAGAGATTCTATCCTGGGTAGCCAAAGGATATGCCAACAAGGAAATTGCCGAGCACCTGGTGATTAGTGTCAAAACCGTAGAGTCCCATAAAAGCAATCTTATGGAGAAGCTTAACTTGAAAACACGACCTGAGCTAGTCAAATTCGCACTAAAAAAGGGGCTACTCCATTATGAATGAACCTTCTAACCCTTTACTGCAGCATGCCTTTGGTGAATCAACCGATAAACTGCTGAATGATCTGGAAATTTATATACCAGAATCCCCTTTTCTTCATGCGCTGCGTAACTCACTCCACCAATTATCCAATCTGAAATTTGCCCTAGATACGTCTTCCATCGTTGCTTTGACCGATCATCGAGGTATTATTCAGTACGTAAACGACAAGTTCTGTGAGATTTCGCAATACAGTCGTGAAGAGCTGATCGGTCAGGATCATCGTCTCATTAATTCAGGCTATCATACCCCCGCCTTCATGAAAAACCTGTGGACTACGATCCGTTCAGGTGAGGTATGGCAAGGAGAAATACGTAATCGTGCTAAAGATAACAGCTACTACTGGGTGAATACTACGATCGTTCCGTTTATGGACGAGGAAGGTAAACCCTATCAGTACTTAGCGATCCGCAATGAGGTCACTAAACTGAAGAGAGTAGAAGCTGAACTTCAGTCTATGATGACACAAGTCATGCAAATACAGGAAGAAGAACGTAAACGCTTTTCAAGAGAGCTGCATGATGGGATAGGGCAAAGCTTATTTTCACTTATTATCCAATTGGATAGCCAACTTGCCGAACAACCTAGTGCTACTCTGGAGAATCTCCGTTCGCAGGTGACCGACATCATCAAAGATGTTCGTGGTCTAGCGTGGGAACTTCGTCCCTCAGTTCTGGATGATCTGGGTGTCGTCCCAGCCATAAGAACCTATATTGAAAACTTCTGTTCTCATTACGGGATTGAGGTGCATTTTCAATGCAATCTACGTAAACGGGTTGATATTCGCAAGGAAATTGCAATTTATCGGATTGTACAAGAGGCGTTAACGAATGTAGCCAAATACGCAGATGTAGCAGAGGCATATGTCGACGTTGAGGATCAAAATGAAATGATACAAGTGACCATTCGGGATAAAGGCATTGGATTCTCTGGAAAGTCCCAAGGAGAGGGAGTTGGATTGTTCAGTATGGAAGAACGAGCTAGAGGGGTAGGGGGATTTATGAGCATAACCTCTGCTCCAGACGAGGGAACCTCCATCCAGCTGACCATTCCCGTGTAAAAACTGTCCACTAGATCGGTTATCGGTGTATGCCAGTTGTATGATCAGAACGAATACACCGATACCGAAGATTATGGATAATCAACACATTGTGGATTACATGAGGATAAATACAAAAAAAGAGAGAGCTCTGTCCCCAGACAGGCTCTCTTTATTTATAAGGTGTCACCACTGAGGCAACAAGAATCCGCTATAGCAAAAAGCGGGTGATGGGAATCGAACCCACGCTACCAGCTTGGAAGGCTGGAGTTCTACCATTGAACTACACCCGCAAAACAGTATCGGGATGACACGATTTGAACATGCGACCCCCTGGTCCCAAACCAGGTGCTCTACCAAGCTGAGCTACATCCC
>NZ_JAAMNQ010000036.1:0-3918 GCF_011066155.1 Paenibacillus sp. EKM206P
TACAGCTCGAACTGTGGATGGCAAGCTGAGCGACAGGTTGGCAACTCTACTTGTAATCACGACCTTGGCCCCACTGTCTTGGAGCATGTAGTCGATGCGCTCCTGCGGATACATCGTATCCATCGGCACATACGCGCCTCCGGCCTTCAGTACCCCCAAAATGCTCACCAGAATATCCGCAGAACGCTCCAGCAATACGCCAACCGGTTGATCTGCTTCGACCCCTTCCGCTCGTAACACACGAGCCAATTGGTTCGCACGCTCATTCAGCTCAGTGTAGGTCAGCGCGGTGTTCCCAGACACAACAGCTACCCGCTCAGGGTTGTGCTTCGCTTGCTCTTCAAAGCGCTCGCTGAGCGAACGGCCTTGTGATGCTCCAAGCAGGCTGTGCGCATTCGGATCATTGAACACCTTCAGAATCTGCTCGGTTTCTTCTGCCGTAATCAACTCCAGCTCACCCAGCTTCGCATCCGGGTTCGCCGCCACGGCTTCGGCCAAGCGAACAAAGTGACGCGTCATCCGTTCTACCGTTTCGCGCTCGTACAACGCAGTTGCATACTGCAATCCGAACTGGATACCCGCCTCTTCCTCTCTGGCTTCCAGCGTCAAATCAAACTTCGCTGGCGTTTGTTCCAGGCCGTATGGACGGAAGCTCAGGTCTGCCAGTTGCAGTTCGCCTTCCTCAGTGGTTTGCAGGGTAAACATCGTATCGAACAGCGGATGGCGGCTCATATCCCGCTTCACATTTAGCTTTTCCACCAGTTCCTCAAATGGGTAGTCCTGATGTTCATAGGCTTGCAGAGCACAAACTTTCACTTCTTCCACGTAGCTGCGGAAGGTATGTTCCGCTGTCGGATAGTTCCGCAATGCCAACGTACCGACGAACATCCCGAGGATCGGTTCCAAATCTGCATGCGGTCGTCCGGCAATCGGTGTGCCGACTACGATGTCCTCTTGCCCGCTGTATTGGTGTAAGAGCGCGGTGTACGCCGCCAGCAGCACCATATACAGCGTGGAGCCTGTGTGCGCCGCCAGTTCCTTCAGGCGTTCGCTAGCTTCGCGCTCCAGCCCGAACACCACCGTATCGCCTGCCGTACTTCGTACGGACGGACGGGCAAAGTCTGTCGGTAGATCCAATACAGGCAGTTCACCCCGGAAGGTGTCGAGCCAGTACGCTTCCTGACGTTGCATCCACTCTTGATGGGCTTCGCTTTGCTGCCATACCGCATAATCCTTGTACTGTATACGCAATGGCGAAATCTCTTCACCGTCATATAAGCGGACAAATTCATCGGTCAGTACTCCCATGGACACGCCATCCGAGACGATGTGGTGCATATCGAGCATGAGTAAATGCTGCGATTCCTGCTCGGTTCCTTGTACGCCCAAATCTACCAAGCCTACCCGCAGCAACGGAGCAGCTTGCAGATCGAACGGACGGACAAAGCGGCGTACCAATGCCTGCGTTTCTGGGCTGACTACCATATCTGCGGCCATGTCTGTATGCGCAGTCCTATCTTCGGCCTGTACCTTCGTATATTCCACCACAAATGGTACAGTATCCTCGATCCACTGCATCGGCTCACCGTCCACCAGCTCAAAGCGAGTGCGCAAGGTCGCATGGCGGGCGACCAGTTGACGGAACACGTCCTCCACTCGCTTCACGTCCAGCGGACCACTCACTTGCAGCACTGACGGCATGTTGTAGTTCACATCATTCGGGTCGAACTGATGCAGCACAAACAGTCGTTTTTGCGCCGAGGAAAGCGGGTAGAAGCTGCGTTCTTCCGTTACCGGAATGGACGCATACGCCACTTGATCCAAACCTTCCATGACCGTTGCCAGTTGTTCAATCGTTGGCGCTTCAAAAATACTGCGCAGTGGAAGCGGCTTGTTCAGCTCCTTGTGAATTTTCGAGGCCAGCGTCGTCGCCCGCAGCGAGTGTCCGCCAATCTCGAAGAAGTTTTCCTTCACACCGACCTGCGCCAGACCCAGCACATCCTGCCAAATTTGCGCCAGCTTCACTTCTACCCACGTCCGCGGTGCGACATAATCAGCTCCGCTTTGCAGGTTGCCTTCCGGTGTTGGCAGTGCCTTGCGGTCGATTTTACCGTTCGGTGTCAACGGCATCTGCTCCAGCTGTACCAAATACGAAGGCACCATGTAGTTTGGAAGCTCCTCGCCCAGTAAGCTGCGCAGCTCACCAGCGCTCACTTCCCTTTCAGCAACATAGTACGCCACCAATTGGTTTTGCCCCTGTTCGTCCGCCTGGGCCAGTACGATGACCTCTTGTACATCCTCCACTTTCAAAATTTGTGCCTCGACTTCGCCCAGCTCGATCCGGTAACCCCGGATTTTCACCTGATGGTCGATCCGGCCCAAATATTCAATGTTGCCGTCTGGCATCCATCTGGCCAAGTCACCCGTACGGTACATTCGTTCGTAGCCGGCTTCACCAGCTGCAAACGGATTTGGTATAAATTTCTCAGCCGTCAGCTCTGGGCGATCCAGATAACCACGGGCCAGACCCGGACCGGACACGCACAGTTCACCCGCCACGCCTACCGGAGCCAAATGTCCATGCACATCCACCATGTACACCCGATGATTCGGTATAGGGCGTCCGATGGAAATGAGTTGTCCTGCTCTCTCGTCCTCGGATACCGGCCAGACGGACGTCGCCACCGAGTTTTCGGTTGGACCGTAGCCGTTGTAGTACGCCACCTGATCCTTCCACTTGTATACCAATTCTGTTGAGGATGCTGAACCCGCAGTGAACAGAACACGCAGGTATGGCATCCGCTCCGGCTCCAGATACACCGCATAGGTCGGTGGTAACGTCGCCACCGTAATCTGATGTTCTGTCATATAATGTTCGAATCTCTCATAGTCCAAAATCGTCTCTGACGTTGGTACATACAACGTGGCTCCGCAGAACAGCGCCTGGAAGATTTCCCAGCAAGCCGCATCAAACGAATAGCTAGCAAACAGCAACGTATGATCCGACGTGCGGATCTTGAGCGTCTGATCAAAATACGTTTTCAGATTGCATAGACCGCGATGCTCCAACATAACACCCTTCGGCTGCCCCGTCGTACCTGACGTATAAATGACATAGGCCAGATCGTTCGGACCAGACAACGGCTCCAGATTGGAACCATCCTCGTGATACACACCCTGTGCCCCATTCAGCACCAGCACGCTACCGTCGAAAGCCACTTTATCAACCAGATGGTTTTGCGTTAACAACAGCTTCGCACCCGAGTCGTCCAGCATGTAGCGGATACGCTCCTCTGGATAGGTCGGATCGATGGGTACATATGCGCCCCCGGCTTTTAAAATCCCGAAGATGCCCACGATCATGTCCACCGAACGCTCGGTCATCAGACCCACCAGTCGATCCTTCGTCACGCCTTGACTACGCAAGGTGCGCGCCAGACGATTCGCACGTTCATTCAGCTCGCGATAGGTCAGCTGCTCTCCTTCAAAGAACAACGCTGGCTGTTCCGGTGTCTGCGCCGTTTGTGTCTCGAACAAGCCATGAATCGTTTGCTCGCTTGGATACTCAGCAGCTGTATTGCCCCATACGGTGAGAATTTGCTCACGCTCCTGCTCACTTACCATATCCAGCTCCTGCACTCGAATGTCCGGCTTCGCTACCACCTGCTCCAACAGCTGTATCAGATGGCCCTGAGTCCGTTCAACAGCTTCACGATCATATAACTTCGCATTGTATTCAAATCGGATTTTCATCGCTTCCTGCGGCATAACGACCAGATTGAAATCATAGTTGGTTTGTTCAATCATGCCGGCATTGCGAATTTCAAAATCCGACGCTGCACCTTCGCCAAGTTGCTCGACCTGCTCCTCCACCGGATAGTTTTCAAACACGATAATGTGGTTGATCAGGTCTTGCTT
>NZ_JAAMNQ010000037.1:0-3838 GCF_011066155.1 Paenibacillus sp. EKM206P
GCGTGCCTTCCGAGATCATCGCGTTTAAATCCAGCGTATATTGCAGCGGTGAATGTGCATCCTCTGTCTCTCCTGCGCTATAGGAAGACAATGTGATTCCACTGTTTTGTAGATCCTGATCGACCTGACCCAAATAGTTAAAGCTGATTTCCGGTTCTGCTGCAATCGCATGCGCTTTACCCGATTCTGATGCATGGGACAAGTAGCGCCAAGTTCCATAGGTTAGCCCTTTATGCGGAATCCGGCGTAGGCCTTCCTTCGTTTCTTTAATCCGCTCTGCCAGCGTCAGATTTGCACCCGTATCCAGCAGTACCGGATACAAGCTTGTGAACCAGCCTACGGTACGTGTCATATCCACCTCGGGCAGGATCGCTTCCCGGCCATGGCCCTCCAGGTTCACCAGCACCTGTCCTGCGCCTGTCCAGTTGTGCATCGCCAATCCTAATGCGGTCAGCAGCAAATCATTGACCTCGGTGTTATAGGCGCGATGGGCCTGTTTTAACAACTGCTGGGTTTCTGCTTCGGTCCACTCTACCGTCAGCACTTCTCTGTCTGCATTCAAAGAGCCCTCATAGGCAAAATCCTTAGGCAGCGGCGCCGCTTCCGCTTTGGCCTGTTCCAGCTGCTTCCAGTACATTTCATCCGATGCAGCCTCAGGACGGTTAGCGTAAGATGACAACTCCCGTGCCCATGTTTGGAAGGAATCCGTTTTATATGGCAATCGTACAGGCTCGCCTTTGATCGCTTGCTCGTAACCTGTCGAGAAATCTTCAAACAGAATCCGCCACGACACTCCGTCTATCACCAAATGGTGAATAGCTATGAGCAAATGATCGCCCTCGGCTGTGTGGAACAATCCCAGCTTCACCAGCGGTCCTTCGGACAGGTGAATGCTGCTTTGAATTTCATTTGCCTTCGCTTCCAGCGCTTCCGCATAGACTACTTGTTCACGGTAGTCTGCGGTTTCCAGCGTATACAACGCGCCTTCATCTACACTACGTGTCCAAGCCGTACAATCAGAGGAAGTCTGATGGAAAACGGTACGCAGCGCATCATGATGCTTCACGATGTGATCCATGACTTGGCGAACTGCCGTCTCATCAAAGCCCTCGGCACGATAGAGCATGACCGCCTGATTAAAGTGCTGCGGACGCTCGCGCTCCTGCGCAAAGAACCACTGCTGGATCGGTAGCAACGCGGTTTCCCCGCTCACTTCTCCTTGATCTGCCATACGGCTGACCTCATGCAAATGCGGTGCCAGTGTTGCAACCGTTGGATACTGGAACAAATCCTTCATGTCCAGCTTATAACCGGCCTGGAACGCACGGGATGTAATTTGAATGGCCTTGATCGAATCGCCGCCCAGATCAAAGAAATTGTCCAAAATACCGACCGTCTGTAGTCCCAGTACCGACTGCCAGACCGCTACCAAAGCGCGTTCTGGCGTGGTACGCGGCTCTGCATAATCAGCTCCGGTTTGCAGGCTGCCTTCCGGTGCTGGCAGGGCCTTGCGGTCAATTTTTCCATTGGGACTCAGCGGCATCTGCTCTAGCTGTACAAAGTACGATGGCACCATGTAGCTTGGCAGCTCCCGGCCCAGCTCACTTCTCAGCTCACTGGCTCCTAGCTCTTGCCCCGCAACATAGTAGGCCACCATTTGTTTTTGGCCCGTTTCATCCGCACGAGCCATGACCACTGCTTCTCGTACCGATTCCACTTGAAGCAGCTGCGATTCCACCTCACCCAGCTCAATCCGGTAACCCCGGATTTTTACTTGATGGTCGATCCGGCCCAGATATTCGATGTTGCCGTCCGGCATCCATCTCGCCAAATCGCCTGTGCGGTACATCCGTTCATACCCGGCTTCCCCGCCGGCAAACGGGTCTTTCACAAATTTCTCGGCCGTCAGCTCCGGACGGTTCAGATAGCCTCGGGCTACGCCGACACCGCCGATACACAGCTCACCTGCAACCCCAATCGGCTGCAATTGCTCCGTGCCTTCCTTCACGATGTACAGACGAATGTTTTGAATCGGTTTCCCGATCGGGATAACCGCATATTCCCCATCCGGCTCGCAATCAAAGTACGATACGTCCACCGTCGCTTCAGTTGGTCCATACAGGTTGATCAGCTTCGCTCCAGCCAGGCTCGACACAAGCCGCTGGAACCGGGCCACATGCTGTGGCGGCAAGGCTTCACCGCTGGCAAAGACATGATGCAGCGTGCCCAGCTTCGCTTGCATCACTTCCCGTGGCTGCTGCTCCACGTACTCCAGAAACGCATGCAGCATAGCGGGTACAAAGTGCATCGTGGTTACGCCATCGCGGGCAATCGTGTCCACGATCTCTTCCGGGTTCTTTTCCCCGCCCACGGACAACAGGCTTACCTTCGAGCCGACCATCGACCACCAGAACAGCTCCCACACTGACACGTCGAAGGTGAAAGCGGTCTTTTGTAGGATCGTATCTTCCGCACTCAAGCCGTAACGATCATGCATCCACAAAATCCGGTTCAGCACGGAATGGTGCTCCACCATCACACCCTTCGGTTTTCCGGTGGAGCCGGAGGTATAGATGACATAGGCTACATGATGCGGCCCGGCCAGTGGCTCCAAATTCGAACCGTCTTTGTGGTAGATGTTCTCGCGGTCCAGTACCAGCACCTGGCCGTTGAAACTCAGCGATGCTTGCTCCGCCAGATGCGATTGCGTCAGCACCAGCTTCGCGCCCGAGTCCTCCAGCATAAAGCGGATGCGGTCGGCCGGATATTCCGGATCGATTGGCACATAGGCTCCGCCTGCCTTGAGGATCGCGTAGATGCCTACGATCATCTCCAGCGAACGGCGGACCAGAATACCGACTGGTTGATCCGGTTCAACACCTTCCGCACGCAGCGTCCGAGCCAAACGGTTCGCTCGCTCATTCAACTCCGCGTAGGTCAACGACTCCGCTCCGCACAGCACTGCCACCTGATCCGGTGTTTTCGCTGCCTGCTGCTCGAACAGTGCACTTAGCGTTTGATCCAGCGGATAAGCTACCGCCGTATCGCCCCAGACCTGAACAATCTGTGCCTGTTCTTGCGGGGTCACCAATGCCAGCTCATTCACACGGATATGCGGGTTGTCTACGATTTGTCCGATGACGTGGTCGATATGACCCTGGATACGCTCCATTGCAGACCGGTTATACACCAGCGCATTGTATTCAAGCAGGATGGAGATATCCTCATCAGGCACGACAATCAGGTTGAAATCGTAGTTGGTTTGCTCTGTAAGTGCCACATTGGCAATAGAGAAGCCAGTTTGTGCCTTGGTCTCACCGGAGCCGCCCATCTGCTTCATCTGCTGCCCGATGGGGTAGTTTTCAAAGACCATGATGTGATTGATCAGGTCTTGTTTTTGTTCAGTCCGTGCCTGAATGTCGTACAGCGGGAATGTGTCATAGACACCGGAGGCCAATGCCTGTTCCTGTGTGCGCTGCAATATTTCAGCAAATGTAGCATTCCGTTCACTTTGAATCCGAACCGGTATGGTATTGATAAACAGTCCGATCATGTCCTCCACGCCTGGAATGTCTGCCGGACGACCGGATACCACACCACCAAACACAACATCCTGATTGTTATTGTATTGCTGTAAAATAACGCCCCACACGCTTTGCAGCAAGGTGTTAATCGTGACATGTTGTTGCTTGGCTATTTGCTTTAATGCGGCACTTCGTTCTTTGCCCAACATAAATGGCAGTTTTTCCAAAACATAGCCGGAATTTGAACTTTGACCGCTTCTGTTTGTGTCGTCATCTCGTTCTGCCACAGAAACATGCGTATTCTCACCAGGCAA
>NZ_JAAMNQ010000038.1:0-3512 GCF_011066155.1 Paenibacillus sp. EKM206P
CGTGCAAAATGTCCATACAAGCGCTCAATACCTGCTTGATCAAAGCTGAGCGTGTTATACATAAAACGAATCTTGATACCTTCTCCTGGCATCACGACGACGTTTAGATCGTAGTTCGTTTGCTCTGTAGCCACCACATTCGAAATTGTAAATGGTTCCTGTCCTTCACTGCCCAGCTGCTCTACCTGCTGCTCCACCGGATAATTTTCAAATATCATAATATGATTGATCAAATCCTGCTTCTGCTCGGTCAGTGCTTGAATTTCATACAGCGGGAACGCATCATAACCATTGGAAGCCAGCGCCTGCCGCTGTGTTCGTCTCATCAGCTCGACAAAACTTTCACCTGGTTCAGACTGCACACGCACTGGAATTGTATTAATAAATAGCCCGATCATGTGCTCCACACCTGGAATATCCCCTGGACGACCGGACACAACGCTGCCAAACACGATATCCGTACTGTTGTTATATTTTTGCAACAGAACGCCCCATACGGTCTGAATCAGCGTATTGATCGTGACCTGATTTTGCTTCGCTACCCGTTCGATCTGAGCAACCAGCTCTGGCTGGAAGTCACATTCCAGATCTTCAGCGACATATAGCCCGGCTTGCATCGATTTCGGCTGTGTTTTTTGCTGAGGAAGCGTAATTTGCTGCTCATAGTCCGCCAGATACCCACGCCAATATTGCAAAGCTGCCTCACGGTCCTGACGTTCCAGCCATTCGATAAATCGACTGAACGGCGTGACAGGCTCCAGCGCTGGCTCATGACCGGCGCGCAGTGTCAGATAGCTGCCAAATACCTCCTGTGTCATAAAGGACAAGCACCAGCCATCCATCAAAATGTGATGGAAGCTCCAAACAAAGTGATACGTTTCATCCCCCGTTTGCAAAATGGAGACACGAATGAGTGCATCCTCTGCGAGATTGAATCCTTTCGCTTTGTCCTCGATGGCAAAAGCTTCAACACGAGCTTCTCGTTCCTCTTTTTCTAGTCCGCGCAAGTCTTCATAATATATTTGTCCGCTACGGTTGCGGAAGACGACCTGTACAGGCTCATCCTTCCATGAACTGATAAAGTTCGTCCGCAATGCCTCATGACGCTGCACGAGCAGATCAAAGCTTTTACCAAAAGCAACCACATCAAAACGACCGTTCAACTCAAAGGTGGCCTGTTCAAAATAAGCTGCCGAATTTTCATCCATCAGACTGAAGAAGAGCATGCCCTTTTGCATCGGCGTCAAAGCATACACATTTTCCAGCTCACCCATATCTTGCGTATCCTTCACCAATTGCTCCAGCTCATCCAGTGTTACATGATTTAACAGGACATCACTTGGGGTCAGCACCGTTCTTTCTTGAGCGACACAATGATGAATCACCTCACGCAAGCCGGATGCCAGCAGCTCTCCAAGTCGTGCAATCGTCTCATGACGGAATTGCGTTGTACCGTAGCGAATCGTGAAAATCAGTTCTCCATCCTCGATGACTCCATTGATATCCAGTGCAAAATCCATAGCCGCATTCGTGCTGACAGGCACACCGATGGAATAGGAGGAAGGCTCCAGATCATTGCCTTTATAATCCTGATCGAATTGGCCCAAATAGTTAAAACTGATCTCAGGCTGAGCCTTTAACTGCACGCCTGCTTTCTCCAGAACATTCGTATCCGACAGGTATCGTAAAATACCATAGCCGATGCCTTTCTGCGGAATATGACGCAGCCCTTCCTTGACCCGTTTGATCAGACGAGCCGTATTCCCCCCTTGTCCCAGACTTCCATCCAGTACAACCGGGAACTGGCTCGTAAACCAACCGACTGTCCGCGTAATATCCACATCCGGTACAATAGCTTCCCGTCCATGGCCCTCCAGGTTGACCAGCACCCGTTCAGAACCAGACCAGTCATATACGGCTTTTCCGAGCGCAGCCAGCAGCAGGTCATTCATTTCCGTGTTGTATGCGCGATGAGCTTGTTTGAGCAACTGCTCGGTTTCCTGCTTCGTCCAGCGGACCGTCACAACCTCACTGTCCCCAAGCAGTGCATTGTCATTCGCAAAATCCTTTGGCAAAGGCTTCGCAAGACTGGCTTCTGCTTGTTCGATATGCTGCCAGTAAGCAAGCTCCCGCTCCATCGTCGCGCTATTCGCATAGGCCGACAGCTGCTCGGCCCATACCTGGAATGAATCTGTTTTATGCGGCAGCCGAATAGCTGTGCCTGTTTTACCTGCAACAGCCTGCTCATAACCGGATGCCAAATCCTCCAGCAAAATACGCCACGATACGCCGTCCACAACCAAATGATGAATGACGATTAGCAAATGGTCGCCCTCAGCGCAGTGGAACAGACCGAGCTTCACCAGCGGCCCCTCGCTCAAATGAATGCTGGCTTGAATTTCACTCGCCTTAGCTTCTACAGCGGTGGATTCGTCTTCAACTCCACTAAAATCTACAATGTCCAGCGTGTATAGCTCGCCTTCCTCTACACTGCGGTTCCAAGCTGCATAGCCTTGCTCCGTCTCACGGAATACCGTGCGCAATGCGTCATGATGCTGGACAATACGGTCCATTGTACGGCGTAGCGCGTTGACGTCAAAGCGCCCAGCTCGGTACAGCATCATCGCCTGATTGCTGTGGTGCAGATCAGCAGGCTGCTGCTCGAAGAACCATCGCTGAATGGGTGTCAGATCTACCTTGCCTACGGCCTCATCCTGACTGGCCATCTTACCATCTGTACGAAGCAAAGGACTGAGCGCCGCTACCGTCGGATTGCTGAAGAGATCCTTTATGTTCAATCGATAGCCTGCTTGCAGCAAGCGGGACGATACTTGCAGTGCTTTGATCGAATCGCCGCCCAGTTCAAAGAAGTTATCCTGCGTGCCTACCGCTTCCACGCCGAGTACTCCGGCCCACACTGCAGCCAGTACTTGCTCTGCCGTAGTACGTGGTGCCACATAGGCTGCACCCGTATGGATGCTTCCCTCCGGTTCCGGCAAGGCCTTGCGATCGATTTTGCCGTTGCTGGTCAGCGGAATCGTCTCCAGTCGCATCAAGCGTGCTGGCACCATGTGCGCGGGTAACCCGGATTCCAGTTCTGCTTGTACTTCCTCGATCCGCAGCTCAGCTTCTCCCGTGATGTACCCGCACAAGTACTTGTGTCCACGCTCATCCGTCCGGTCGATGACTACGGCTTGACGCACACCCGGTACCCGCTGGATCGCCGTTTCAATCTCGCCCAGCTCAATCCGGTAGCCCCGGATTTTGACCTGGTAGTCCATCCGACCGATAAAGTCCACATTGCCGTCTGGCATCCACCGCGCCAGGTCACCTGTGCGGTACAATCGTTCACCGGCTACATACGGATTCGCCACGAATTTCTCGGCCGTCAGGTCTGGGCGGTTCAGGTATCCACGTGCCACTCCAGCACCGCCAATGCACAACTCGCCCAGTACGCCGATCGGCACCGGATTCAGCTGGCTGTCCACGATGTAGAAGCGTGCGTTCAGCCA
>NZ_JAAMNQ010000039.1:0-2885 GCF_011066155.1 Paenibacillus sp. EKM206P
TATACGCTGGATTTAAACGCGATGATCTCGGAAGGCACGCTGCGCTTGACGATTGCTTACAGCCGTAAGCAGTATCGCCAAGAAACGCTGGAACGTGTGGCAGGACTGCTGCAATCCGCTTTGCAAGAGGTGATTGCGCATTGCGTCGCTCAGGAACAGCCGGAACTGACCCCGAGTGATGTGTCCTTCAAAGGTCTGACGACTAGAGAACTGGAACAAATTGCGGAACAGGCGGCACATACCGGTGAGCTGGAAAATGTATACGCACTGACGCCGATGCAAAAGGGGATGCTCTTTTACAATCTGATGGATTCGCAATCAGGAGCTTATTTTGAACAGGCATCCTTTGATTTGCAAGGGCACTTTAATATCGATGCGTTTGCGGCCAGTTTGGATGTATTAATGCAGCGGCATACGGTACTGCGCACGAATTTCTACAGCGGCTGGCAGGATGAACCGCTTCAGGTTGTGTACCGCAATAAGCGCAGTGAACTCTATGTGGAAGATTTGCGGGATATGGAGGAAGTGAAGCAATACGAGTACATCCTCGAATTTACGCGCCAAGACAAGCAAAGAGGCTTTGATCTGGCGCAAGATGCTTTGATGCGTGTGGCTGTGTTGCGCACAGGTGAGGAAGCGTACCGTTTTGTGTGGAGCTTCCACCATATCGTGATGGATGGCTGGTGCTTGTCGCTGGTGACAAACGAAGTGTTTGCGAGTTATTTTGCGATCCTGGCTCATAAGCAGCCGGAACTGGCCCCTGTCACGCCGTACAGTCAATATATCGAATGGCTGGAACAGCAGGATCGTCAGGCCGCATCAGGTTACTGGAGCAAGGTTCTGGAAGGATATGAGGAACAGTCCCGCTTGCCACAGGCAAAAATCCAGGGTAAGACGGGGTATCAGGCGGATCGTCTGGACTTTGACTTAGGCGAGGATCTAACGGCAGGCATTCAGCGCATAGCCAAGCGTTATCAGGTGACGATCAATACGTTGATGCAGACGGTTTGGGGCCTTTTGCTGCAAAAATATAATGGCACAGATGATGTGGTGTTTGGCAGCGTGGTATCTGGACGTCCGGCAGACATTCCGAATGTGGAGCACATCATTGGTCTGTTTATCAATACCATTCCTGTACGCATCCGCAGTCAAGTGGACAGTTTATTCTCAGACGTGATGAAGCAAACCCAGGAGCAATCGATCGATTCCCATGTCTATGATACGTATCCGTTATATGAAATTCAGGGGCTGTCGGAGCTTAAGCAGGATTTGATCAATCATATTCTTATTTTTGAGAACTATCCGGTAGAGGAGCAAATTGAGCAATTAGGCAGCGGTGAAGAGTCCAGCTTCACGATCACCGGAGCCGAGTCTGTCGAGCAGACCAACTATGACTTTAACTTGGTGGTGCTGCCGGGCAACACTATTCACATGAGCTTTGGTTATAATGCCCTGGCCTTTGAACGGGAAAGTGTAGAGCAAATCCGAGGTCATCTGGTACAGCTGCTGGAGCAGGTGACAGCGAATCCGGACATCCGTGTACATGAGCTGGATATGGTTACCATGCAGGAGCGTGAGCAAATCGTCGAGGCTTGGGGGAATACAGCGGCAGCCTATCCAAGCGAGCAAACGATCCATGCCTTGTTCGAGGCGCAAACCGCGCAGACGCCGGAGCAGACAGCCTTGTTCTTTGAAGGAGAAACGCTGACTTATCGCGAGCTGAATGAACGCGCCAATCGCCTGGCTCGTACCTTGCGCAGTCAAGGCGTGACGAAGGATCGTTTGGTGGGTCTGATGACTGAGCGGTCGGTGGACATGATCGTAGGTATCTTCGGGATTTTAAAAGCCGGGGGTGCATATGTCCCCATCGATCCAACCTATCCGGAGGAGCGTATCCGCTACATGCTGGACGACTCGGGGGCGAAGCTGCTGTTGACGCAAAGCCATCTGGTGGACAAAGCCGCTATCGACGGTCATGTGTTGGTGTTGGACGGGGAGCAAACGGTGTACCACGAGGATGATTCTAATCTGGAGCCATGGTCTGGTCCAAATGATTTGGCGTATGTGATTTATACATCGGGGACGACGGGGCAGCCGAAGGGTGTAATGCTGGAGCATCACGGGCTGTGCAATCTGAAAACATATTTTGATCAGACGCTTCGGATGAGCACGTCGGATCATGCGTTGCTGTTCGCTAGCTATTCGTTTGATGCGGCTTGCTGGGAAATCTTCCAGGCGCTGTTCTGCGGCGCCACGTTATATGTGCCAACGACAGAGACGATTTTGAACTACGAGCGGTTTGAGCAATATATGGCGAATCACCGGATTACGGTGGCTGCTTTGCCGCCGACCTATGCGGTGTATCTGGAGCCACAGCGGATGCCAAACTTGCGTGTTCTGTTCACTGCGGGTTCAGCATCCTCAACAGAGCTGGTATACAAGTGGAAGGATCAGGTGGCGTACTACAACGGCTACGGTCCAACCGAAAACTCGGTGGCGACGTCGATCTGGCCGGTATCCGAGGATGAGAGAGCGGGACAACTGATTTCCATCGGACGCCCTGTGCCGAATCATCGAGTATACATGGTGGATGTGCATGGACATTTGGCTCCGGTAGGCGTCGCGGGTGAGTTGTGCGTGTCCGGACCGGGTCTGGCGCGTGGTTATCTGGATCGCCCAGAGCTGACGGCTGAGAAATTTGTATCGAACCCGTTTGCGGCTGGTGAAGCCAGCTACGGACGAATGTACCGTACGGGTGACTTGGCGAGATGGATGCCAGATGGCAACATCGAATATTTGGGCCGGATCGACCATCAGGTGAAAATCCGGGGCTACCGGATCGAGCTGGGTGAGGTCGAGGCACAAATCTTGAAAGTGGAAGACGT